>NZ_JBIVNJ010000002.1:0-20528 GCF_044753585.1 Streptomyces sp. NPDC088354
CGGAGCTGACCTACATGGGTTCCTTCTGGGGCAACCACCTGGACCTGGTCGAGGTGCTCTCCCTGGCCGAAGCCGGCCTCGTCAAGCACAACGTCACCAAAGTGGGGCTGGGGGACATCAACGACAACCTGGAGGCCCTCGGCCGCGGCGACGTCGTCGGACGCCAGGTCATCGTCTTCGAATGACGGCGCCGGGCGCCTCTGCTGTCCGCTCCCCCGGAAGGGGGGCGGACAGCGTCACGTGCCGCCCGCGGCCATGTCGCGGTTGCCGCCACCGCGCGGCGCTATGCGCCGAGCGCTCCTCCTGGCGGGTTCGCCGGGGACGCGGCGATCTGCCGCCAGAAGCCGATGATCATCTGCTCGAACCGCAGTCCCACCTCCAGCGTGGCCCGCTGGGGCGAGCCGGGGAGGGGCCGGCCGGAGGCCACGAGCCGCTCGTACTCCGCGAGCCTGGCTTCGTGGGCCTCGATCTGCTCCGCGGCAAGCCGGACGACCGCGCTCCCCCCTTCGACGGGGGCGCCGTCGGCCTCCCCCTCCGCGGGGCCGAGGGGCTGGAAGTACAGACGCAGCAGCCCCTCGTCGTGGATCTCGGTTGTCGCCCGCGTCGGGGTGGTGAGCCACTGGCGCAGTTCGTGGCGTCCTTCGGCGGTGAGGGACAACGTGCGGCGACGGCGTCCGCCCTCCTCCTGGCGTTCGACGACCAAGCCGCGCCGGACCAGCCGGCCGGCCTCCTCGTACAGCTGCGAGCGGGGGAACGACCAGAAGTAGCCGATGCTCTCGCGGATGCGCTGGTCGAGTTGGTAGGGGGTCGCCCCGTCGTGCCTGTCCAGCAGGCCGAGGACGACATACGCACTGATCGGGAGGGCGCCCGGCATCACTATCTCCTGGTTCGGACGTTCTGAACCTCAATATTCCAGCCTGGAACGTCCCGACCGTACCGTAGGTCACCACGGTCGAAGGGAATCAACGTGACCAGTGTGTCTCTCGGCAACCGCTACCTCACCGCGGGCAACTACGCCCCGCTCACCGAGGAGGTGAGCGCCTCCGGCCTGCCCGTCACGGGTGAGTTGCCGCGCGAGCTGAACGGCCGCTACCTGCGGATCGGACCGAATCCGCGCGGCGATGTCGACCCGGCCACCCATCACTGGTTCAACGGGGCCGGAATGGTGCACGGTGTCCGGCTGCGCGACGGCAGGGCCGAGTGGTACCGCAGCCGCTTCATCGAGAGCGAGCAGGGCGCGCCGAACACCAACGTCGTCCACCACGCCGGGCGCATCCTCACGCTCATCGAGGCCGGCAAGCCGCCGGTCGAGATCAGCCCCGACCTCGCCCGCATGGCGGTCTGGGACTGCGACGGCGCCCTGAGCCGCGGGTTCACCGCCCACCCGAAGGTGGACCCGGTGACCGGCGACATGCACGCCATCACCTACAACCCGCGTTTCAGCTCCCTTCGATATGTGGTGCTCGGAGCCGACGGCAAGGCCAGGCACAGCAGTGACATCGAGGTCGACGACGGTCCGATGGTCCACGACATGGCGCTGACCGAGACGCGCGTCGTCGTGCTCGACCTCCCGGTCACCCTGGCCGCCGCCAAGCGCCTCGCCCGGGCCGGCGGTCCCCTGACGAGGCTGCCCCTGACCTGGGACGACCGTCACGCGGCGCGCATCGGCATCCTGCCGATCGGCGGGACGGCCGAGCAGACGCGCTGGATCGAGGCGCCGCGCTGTTTCGTCTTCCACGTCCTCAACGCCCACGACAACGCCGACGGCTCGCTGACGATGGACGTCGTGCGCTACGACCGGATGTTCGTCCGCGATGTCTGGGGGCCCGGTGACGCCGAGCCCACCCTGGTCCGCTGGACGGTGAACCCGGCGCTGGGCACGGTCGGCGAAGAGGTGATCAGCGAGTACCGCGTGGAGTTCCCGCGGATCGACCCCGCGCTGACCGGACGCGCGCACCGCTACGGCTGGTTCGCCGGTTTCAGCGCACACGGCCTGAAGATCACCGACGACGTGAAGCGCGACCCGAGCGACGGCTTCGGCACGGGACCGCTGGTCAAGGTCGACACCCGCACCGGAAACACCAGCCTCCACGACTACGGTCCCGGCCGGGTCACGATGGAGCCCGCGTTCGTACCGCGCCCGGACGCCGTGTGCGAGGACGACGGCTGGATCCTCTCGGTGGTCCACGACGCCAACGCCGGCCGCGCCGAACTGGTCGTCCTCGAAGCGGCCGACCTCGACGCCGCCCCGGTCGCGAGGGTGCACCTGCCCGGCCGTGTGCCGTTCGGCTTCCACGGGAACTGGATCGACGACAACGCCATCGCGAGTTGATCGCCCAACAGCGGCCAACGTGCCTTCAGCACCGGCCTTCGCCGGACCGTCGTCCCGAACCCGGCGACCCTTCGACCCGGCGCCACCGCCGAGCGGGCGCGTGAGCCCATCGGTCACCCGGACCGCGCCCGCCCCGCGACCGGGTACGGAAACGGCGCGGCCGAGAGCTCAACGGTCACGCCACGCCGGGGCGAGGGCGACGAGCATCACGGCGGCGGCGAGCGCGAAGGCGGCCGGGTAGCCGGCGCGGGCCGCCGCCGCGCCGAAGCCGACGGCGCCCAGGCCCATCCCTCCGTCGTAGGCGACGTTCCACAACGCGCTGACCGTTCCGTACCCGGATTCCGGGACCCGCGCGTACATCAGCGTCAGCGTCGCGTTCTGCGCCACCCCGAAGCCGGCGCCGAACAGCGCGACCCCGGCCAGCACCGCCACCGGACTGCTCGTCGCCGCTGTCACCAGCAGGCCCGCGGACGATGCCAGCAGGCCGGGGAGCACCAGGCGGCCCGGGCCGTGGCGGTCGCCGAACCGCCCGGCGAACCAGCGGGCCACGGTGGCCGTCGCGGGCTGGACGAACAGCGCTGCCGCCACCAGCCCGGACAGCGACGCGGGGACGGCGACCGGCAGGAAGGTCACGATGATTCCCGCACCCAGCGCGGTCGCCGCGAACACGGCGGTGGGCCGGGCCAGGGCTCCGTCGCGCAGGCCGGCGACGACCCCCGCGTCCCGGCCCGCGGACCGTTCCCGCCCGGGCAGCCCCGGCACCACCACCATCGCGGCCAGGGCCGCCACCCCGCCCGCCGCGCACACCGGCGTGAACCCCACGTGCGAGGCCAGCCACACGCCCAGCGGCAGGCCCACCAGGGACGGCACGCCCGACACGATGCCCGCCAGCGCCAGCCCCTCGCCGCGCCGTTCGGCCGGGATCAGCGAGGCCGTCAGAGCGCCGCCGGCGACGACGGTGAGCGCGAAGCCCAACCCACGCAGCAGGCACACGCCGACGATCCACGCCATGCCGTGCCCGACGGTCAGCACCAGTGCGGGCGCACCGAGCAGCGCCAGCCCCGCGGCGAGCGCAGACCGGTATCCGAACCGGGCGACGAGGCGCGGCGTGGCCAACTCGCCGCCGACTGTGGCGAGCATCAACGCACCGGTGGCAAGGCCCGCGTCACCGCCGCCGCGCTCGGCGTACAGCGGCACCACCGACAGCAGCAGGAAGAAGCTCGCGGAGGCGCCGATCACCGTCACGAAGCGCAGCAGCAACCGCCGCGTCATCAGCGGAGGCCGGGCGGGCACGGGGGGTGTACCCGGCAGGCGTGCGGTGCCCGGGGCCGCGGCGACGGGCCGGTGACTGGGCGGCTTGGTCATGCCGTTGACGCTAAAGGCCGGCCGGCCCCCGGCTAAGCTCCAATTCCATGCCGCTGGAGTGGTCCGGTCTGTCCCCGGAACTGCTGCTCGCCCTGGACCGGGAGAGCGCCGAAGGGCTGCGCGCGCAACTGGAACGTCAGATCAGGGACGCCATCAGGGCCGGACGCCTCGGGGTCGGCGAGCGGCTCCCGTCCTCCCGCGAACTGGCCCGCCGACTGGGCGTGTCCCGCGGACTGGTCCAGGACTGCTTCGCCCAGTTGCAGGCCGAGGGCTACCTCACCACCAGGGCCGGCGCGGCCACCACCGTCGCGGCCCGCGCCTGCCCGCGACCCGCGCCGGCCCCCGAACCGCCGCCCGTACCGCGGCTCATCGCCGACTTCCGATCCGGCGTCCCGGACCTCGGATCCTTCCCTCTCGCCGACTGGCTGTGGGCGATGCGCGAGGCCGGCCGCTCCCTGCCGACCGCCGCACTCGGCTACGGCGAGCCGCGGGGCGCACCCGCGCTGCGCGAAGTGGTCGCCGGGTACCAGCGACGGGTGCGGGCCGCCGCCGCCGACCCCGGGCGGACCGTCATCTGCTCCGGCTACGCCCAGGGTCTGGGCCTGGTCCTGCGCGCGCTGGCCGCCCACGGTGTCCGCACCCTGGCCTACGAGGACCCCGGCGCTCCCGGCGCGACGTCCCTGCCGCCACGCACGCCGGGATGACCGCCGTGCCGGTGCCCGTCGACGAGGACGGCATCGACGTGGGCGCGCTGGAGGCGACCGGCGCGCGGGCGGTCCTCGTGACCCCCGCGCACCAGTGGCCGACGGGGGTGGTCATGGCCGCCGGCCGGCGGCGCGCGCTGATCGCCTGGGCGCAGCGACGTGACGCCTTCGTCGTCGAGGACGACTACGACGCCGAATTCCGCTACGACCGTGAGCCGGTCGGCTCGCTCCAGGGCCTCGCCGCCGACCGCGTCGTGGCCCTCGGCACGGTGAGCAAGTCCCTCGCGCCCGCACTCCGGCTGGGCTGGCTGCTGTGTCCGCCGGCGCTCGTCGAGTCCGTCGTGGCCTTCAAGGAGGGGGACGACCGCGGATCGCCGACCCTGGACCAGGTCGCGCTCGCCCGACTGCTCGCCTCCGGGCGCTACGACCGTCACCTGCGGCGGATGCGGACGGTGTACGCGGCCCGGCGCGCCACCCTGGTCGAGGCGCTCGCGGCGCACGCGCCCGGCGTACGCCTCACCGGCCTGGCCGCCGGCTTCCACGCCGTGGCTCATCTCGCCGCGGGCCGCGACGAGGCACACGTAGTGGCGGAGGCCCGCGCTCGGCGGGTCGGCCTCTACGGGATGACGGCCAACCGCTCCGCGCCGGCCGGCACCGGCGGGGCCTGTCTCGTGCTGGGCTTCGGGAACGTGAGCGAGCGCGCGATCGCGACGGGCATCGCCGCCGTGGCCGATCTGCTGGCCGGCTGACCCCCACTCCCCCGTGGACTCGCGCGGCCCTCGCCCACCCGGACGCGGGCGGGTCCGCGGAGTCCGCGGAGTCCGCGGCGACGCGGTCGCCCGCGTGTGCGCCCCCTGTGACAGAGGGACCGCTTCGGCGCCCGGCGGCGACGCCGAGTGCACGGCGGACGACGATCCCCGGGCCGCCAGCGTCCCGGAATTGACGGGTTGTCAGGACCCGCTCACGCCCCGACCCGGCCCCCGGAGATGCTGTCAACGGCCAGCGGGTCAGGGCGTCGAACCGGTGACGGTCACCACGACGGTGACCGGTTCCGGTGTGCCGTTGCGGGCCAGGTGGTCGGTGACGGCGGACCGCACCTGCTGACGGACGTCGCGGGCGGTGTCCAGCGCGCGGCGCTCCTGGTTGAGAACGCAGCGCACTTCCACGTGCCAGCCTGACGGCTTGAGTGTGCGTTCGACCAGGATGCCCGCTTCGGGGGGCCGGGCGGCGACGCCTATGTGCTGCTGGGCACGGGCGGCGGCATTGGCGAGCCGGTAGCCGAGGCCGGGCTGCAGTCCGGCCACGCCGGGAACGGCGAGGGCGGCATGGGCCGCGGTCTGGTTGAGGTTCGCCGCTTGGAGGAGGGTCATCGGAATTCGCCTTCCGGGAGATCGGCTTCGCCGCGGGCCGTGGGAACGCCGGGCTCCAGCAGGTCCATGATCGTGACGTCGACGCCGCTGACGGCCAGGCCGAGCGTCCGGTGCGCGGCGTGGAGGACCGCTTGGCGTACGTGGTCGGCGTACTCGGGCAGCGGCCGGTCCGGCGTGGCGGCCAGAGTGAGGGCGACGTGCACGGCCCGGCCCTCTCCGGAGGGGGTCATGCGCAGACTGGCGATCTGCGCGCCGCTGACGGTGTCGGCGGCCCGGCGCAGGACTTTCGCCGCCGCGGTCTCGGCGATCTGCAGGTCTCCGGCGGGGTCGTCCAGGGGCAGCATGCGGCCGAGGCGGATCTCGGCGCGGACGGTGCGGATCACCCGGTCGGCGATGGCCTGGGCACTGGGCCGCTCCTGGGCGCCGAGGGCGCCGATCGCCTCGTCCAGGGCCGCCAGACCCTCGATGGCCTGCCGGCAGTAGGGGCAGTCGGAGGTGTGCGGATCGGTGGTGGAAGTGGCATCGCGTGCGAGTTCCCAGGCGCGGCCGAGGGGGCGCCCGCAGGGCAGCAGCTGATCACCGGTGAGCAGGGAGGCGTCAACGCCCCGGGGCGGGGCCGCACCCTCGGTGCCGGCCGGCGGCGGCCCGGCCGCGGAGGGCCGTGCATGCGGGTCTTCTAGCGCCATGGGGCCATCTCCTTCATCAGGGAGCGCCTGGCTCGAAAGAGCCTGCCTCGTACGGTCTGTTCACTGGCGTCCACGATCTGCGCGATCTCCTCGTAGTGCAGGCCGTGCAGTTCCCGCAGCACCCAGCAGGCGCGCTGCTCGGGGTTCAACCGGGAAAGCGCGCGGGCGAGCGCGGCGGTGGCGGCGCCGCTCTCCGCGGCGCCGGCCGGCCCGGATCCCGTAGTGCCGGCGGTGGGCTCGGGGACGGTGTCCAGGGGTACGGCGGACGTGCGGCGGCGGAGAACGTTGAGGCACCTGTTGGTGACAATGCGGTACATCCAGGTGCGGAACGCCGCGTCGCCCCGGAACTGCGGGAGCCGCCGCCAGGCACTGATGAAAGCGTCCTGGACGGCGTCCTCGGCGTCCGAGGAGTTCCCGAGCAGATGGTGGGCCAGCGCGAGCAGGGAGGCGCTGTGCCGGCGCACCAGGACGGCGAAGGCGTCGTCGTCGCCTTCACCGGCGCGTACGGCCAGCAGCCAGTCCGGTCCACCCTGCGCGGCGACGTCCGGCCGCTCGGGTGGCGTGGGTTCCTCCGGTTCCTGCACGGCCGCTCCCCTGGGTGTCGGGGCCGTCCAGCGGCTGTCCCGGGAAGCGTGTGCCGTCGGCGCGGTCAGCGCCGGAACACGCACTGCGACCCTTCGAAAACACCGCATCATTCAGTCTATATGAGATAAATGGCCGAATTTCGTGACGATTGCCGCTGGAGCGGGTCCAATCCTTTGACGGGCACTGAACCGGTGCCCGCATCGATCAAGGAGTTCCTCATGATGGACACGACCAGCCGCCCGGTATTCGCCAACGACCAGGCCGCCGACGCCGGATCGATCCTGAAGGGCGGCCGCGGCGCCGACTGCCCGGCCGACAGCCGGGGCCAGACCACCATCACGGACAGCGTGGTGGAGAAGATCGCGGCGATGGCCACCCGGGAAGTACCGGGCATCCACAACCTCGGCACCGGGATGGCCAGGGCCATCGGGGCCGTACGGGACCGGGTCCCGGGCGGACGCCCCGGCGTCGGCCGCGGCGTGACCGTGGAGGTCGGCGAACGCCAGGCCGCCATCGACCTCGACGTCGTCGTCGAGTACGGCATCTCCATCGTGGACGTGGCCGCGGAGGTCCGCACCGATGTGATCACGTCGGTGGAGCGCATGACCGGACTGGAAGTGGTCGAGGTGAACATCACCGTCGACGACGTCCACCTCCCCGACGAGGAGGACGACGAGCCGCCCCCGACCGAGGGCCGCGTGTCGTGAACCGCCCGGCGTCATCGGCCGGTCGCGACCCGCGTCGCGACGAACCGTGTGCCCAGACGGCACACTCCAGGAAATGGGTGAGTGAGAGATGAGCACAGCAGCACTGGGCCTGGTGGCAGGCATGGCACTGGGCTTCGCCGGTTACTTCGGCGGGTTCGGAGCGTTTCTGGTCGTGGCCGTCCTCGGGGCACTCGGTCTGATCATCGGCTGCTTCGCGCAAGGCGACCTTGTCGTCGGCGACTTCGTCCACCGCCGTGACGGAAGGCGCGACGAGGGAAGCCACAGGAGCGAGGGAGACCTTCCCCGCCCCCGGAGCGGCCCCAGCCACCAGACCTTCAGGCGCCCCCGGAATGACTCGACGCCGCCTCGGAGTCGAGTGCAATGACCGCGCAGCCGGCCCTTCCCGTCCATGACTCCACCCGGCACCGGGACACGGGAACAGACGGCCTGCCGCCCCCGGCCGAACGCGGCGCGACCGACATCCCCGGCAAGGTGGTGGAAAGGATCGCCGCCAGAGCGGCCCGCGAGGCCATGACCCGGCGGACGGGCCGGGCGTCGGGCCGCCGGGCGCTCGGTTCCCCCAGCGCCTCGGCCGCCGTGCACCACGGATCGGCACGGCTGGCCCTGTCCCTGGATCTGCCCTATCCCCTCGACCTCGCGCGGACCGGATCGCTGCTGCGGCATGACATCGCCGAACGGGTCGCCCAGTTGACCGGGCTGGACGTCCGCGAGGTCACGCTGACCGTGCGCCGGCTCGTCCCGGTCGAGGGCCCGGGAAGCGGAAGAGTCCACTGATCCGGCGGGGCGCCGCCGCCGAACAAGAAGCGACGCAAGGAGTGTCATGAATCCCCGACGAGAACCCGCTGTCCCCGCCCCCGTCCCCGAACCCCGCCCACCGCAGTCCCCCGCGGGGACCTCGGCGACACGGCGCGTGGCGACCGGGGGGCCAGGGCGTGACGAGTCCCCGCCCGGCCACGGCCCGGTGGGAGGCGCCGTGAGACGGAAACCCTCGCGGCGGCTGTGGTCCGCACGCCGGACCCCCGCCGCCCTCGCCGCGCTGGTGATGCTGTTCTGCGCCGGGATGCTGTTGTTCGACGTCGTGCAGGTACGGGCCGGCCAACCGGCCGCCGCCTGGCGCAAGGGGCTCTTCGACGAGTTGGCGAGCCGTCCTCTCGACGACGTGTGGATGCTCGCCGGCGCGGCCACCGCAGCCGCCCTCGGCCTGTGGCTGATCGTGCTCGCGCTCACTCCCGGCCTGCGCCGCCGGCTGCCGCTCGAGGTACCCGCCGGCCGCGGCCGCACCCGCGCCACGCTGGACCGCGACAGCGCGGCCCAGTTGCTGCGTGACGCCACCCTGCGGGTCCCCGGAGTGAGCCGGGCCCGGGTCCGGGTGCGCCGGCACCGCACCCGGGTGCGGGCGGACGTGCGCTTCCGCGACCCGCATGACGTCAAGAGCGAGATCGTCGCCGCCGTCAGGGACGAGCAGCGCAACCGGCTCGCTCTGGCCCACAGCCCGAAACCGAGAGTCCGCGCACGGCGTTCGACCTGACCGGCCGCACACCCCGGGACCACGTGACATGGAGGACGGATCATGGACACCCAAGCCAAGGTCAATCGGACACTGCTTGCCGCGGTGGGATTCGTTCTGCTGGGCGGAGGGCTCCTGGTGCTGGCCGCCGGACTGAACGTGTACCGCCGATGGGCTCTCGCGCCCCCCGACGGCTGGCCGCTGACCTCCCCGCACCAGGTCCTGCTCAGCCGTGCGGACCGGATCGCCTGGTCCGGGCAGGGATGGTGGTGGTGGCCCGCCGTGATCGCCGCCCTGGTCGTCGCCGTTCTGCTCGCCCTGTGGTGGCTGCTGGCACAACTGCGGCGGCACCGTCCCGGTCCCGTCGCAGTGGGCGGGGACTCCCCCGCCGAGGGTGTCCAAGTACGGGACAGGGCACTGAGCGACGCACTCGCCGCCGATGCCGGGCGCCTGCCAGGCGTCCGCAAGGCCACAGCACGGATGGCGGGCAGGGCCCCGCACCCCGAGGGCCGCATCGATCTCACCCTCGATCCCGACAGCACCCCCGCCCAGGTACTGGCGGACCTGCACGACGGACCTGTGGAACGAGCCCGCCGATCCGCCGGCTGGGAGCACCTCCCCACCCGCACCCGTCTGCACGTCGCCGGCCGCCGGCCGCACCGCGTCGAGTAGGCCGAGGGCGACCCGCGAAGACCGCTCACCCGGCCGAGTCTGAGCGGGACGGCGTCAGTGGCCGCGACGTACCGCTGAATGCCTCGACTCCCGCCGTCGCGTGGGTGAGGGTGGGCCGACAGTGATCGGCGGAACGGAACCGTCAGCGCGAGAGCGGGTACGCCGGAGCGGCTCAACGCGACACAGCTCCGCCCACCTCTGCAGCGGACGGGGCCGCGCCCGTGCGACGCCTGGGGAATCACCACCGCGGCGGACCCGCGGCATCGTCGCACTCTGAACGGCTACCCCCGCCCCGTGCTCCCACACCGGCACGCGGGAAGCACCCTCGCAAGACGCCGTGACGTGTCGCGGCAGCCGACGATGCGAGCGACGCCGCCCTGACCCGGCCGCCCTGAAATCTCTTCACCGCCTGGCAGCCACGGACGACATCAACGCCTTCGCCGCACGTCTCCACCCCCCGGCGTCCCTGGAGCCCGGACCCAACCCGCCCGGCCGTCCCTCGGGTGAGGCGGGCGGCCGCGACAGGCCGCCCCCACGGCTGGTCGGCGTCGGCCGCCGCGCCGGTTACCGTTGCGGTTCCGCCTCCGACAGGATGAGTTCATGACCGAGATCCAGACCCCCCGCCTGCTCCTGCGCCGCTGGCAGGACGACGACCTGGTCCCCATGGCCGAGATCAACGGCGACCCGCGGGTGATGCGCTGGGTCGGCGACGGCTCCGTGCGCGACCTGGAACACACGGCGGAGGCCATCGAGCGGTGGGAGGAGGAGTGGGACGAGGAGGGCTTCGGCCTCTTCGCCGTCGAATTGCTCGCCTCGGGCGAACTGGCCGGTTTCACCGGCCTGTCCCTGCCGGAGTTCCTGCCCGAGGTGATGCCCGAGGTGTCGGTCTGCTGGCGGCTGGGCCCGCAGTTCTGGGGCCAGGGCTACGCCTCGGAGGCCGCCCACGCCGCGATGGAGTTCGCGCTCCAGGACCGCGGCCTGGACCGCCTGGTCGGCATCGCCCGGATCGGCGACAACGCCTCGGAGAACGTGATGCGCAAGCTCGGCATGACGCCGGAGCGCGACACCACACACCCCGAGTACGGCTTCCCGCTGCGCATCCACTCCATCGACCTCACCCACTACCACGCCTGAAGCGGGCTGCCCGCGCGGACCCGGGCGCCGCTCCCGGGTCCCGCCCCCGCATCGGCGTGCTCGGCAGCGCGAACACGCCGATGCGGCAAGGGCGTTCAGTCGAGCCGTGCGTCAAAGGCAAGGGACTGCGCCAGTTCCTCCACCCGTCGCTCCGCCAGGCCCCTGGCCACGAACCAGGCACCGACGTTGCGGACATCGCGCTCGAGGAAGGAGCGGCCCCGCGGGTTGGCGATGACGTCGACGATCTGGGGCACGTCGATGATGACCAGACGGCCCTCGTGGACCAGGATGTTGTAGGCGGACAGGTCGCCGTGCGCGTAGCCGTCCCGCGCGAGCAGCGACAGGCCGCGGCCGAGCTGCTCCCACAGGTCGTCCAGATCGGCTTCTTCCACGCGGAGTTGGGCCAGGCGCGGGGCGGCCGTCCCGGACCGGTCCCCGATGAACTCCATCAGGATCTCCGTCCCCAGGATCTGCACCGGATAGGGCACGGCCGCCCCCGCCGACCACAGCCGGCACAACGCCGCGAACTCGGCAGCGGCCCACTGGCCCGCGATGGCCTCCTTGCCGAAGGACGTGCGCTTGGCCATGGCCCGGCTGACCCGGGATTCCTTGTGCGTACGCCCCTCCAGGTAGCCGGAGTCCCGGTGGAACATGCGGTGCTGCCCGTCGCGGTAGCGCTTGGCCGCCATCAGGGTGCGGCGGTCGGTCCCGGGCACGGCCCGTTCGATCAGGAAGACGTCGGCTTCCTTGCCCGTCTTGACGATGCCGAGCTCGGTGTCGACGGCGGCCAGGTCCGTCACCACCCATGCGGGGCGGGGCTCGGGGCCCTTCTCGGTCGGAGTCGACTGGTCCCAGGTGGACCAGCGGTCGCCCTGGGGAGGCCCGTCGGCCGCGTGGCCGGGCGGGGTGAGGCCGTCCTCGGCCTCGTAGGTGTCCTCGTCGGCCTCGGCAAAGGCGTCCGGGGTCCAGCGTGCCGCGTACTCGGAGAAGGCCTCCTCGAAGGCTTCTTCGCCGCGGTGATTGCGTCGGTTGTTGCCCTTGGGGCGGATACGGGCGAAGGACTCGCCGTCGGCAAAGCGCTCACGCACTGTGGTGATCTCCTGGGGAAGGACCCACCGCGAGGCGCGTCGGCGAAACGCGCGCCGTCAGCCGGTGGGAAGGTGACGAGACAAGGCGTCTGGCGCGCACACACGGGCGCGCCGCATCACGGCGGCATCCACGAGGACGCACCTCCTCTCTCGTCACGACCGGGCTGTCGTCCACGCCCGGCACTCCAGGAACGGCAGGATCCTACCGAGCACCACACATCGCGCAACCGATTTTCTTCCGGCGTTTGGAGTCGTTCCCGCAAAAGGCCGGTCCCGATACGGCGCTCGTCGCGGGACCGGCCTCAGTCCGTTCACGGCTCACGCCGGAGGGCGGGCTCAGGCTTCGGTGAGCATTCCGGCACGGAGCCTGGTCAGCAGCCGGGAGAGCAGCCTGGAGACGTGCATCTGCGAGAGCCCCAGTTCGGCGCCGATCTGGGCCTGGGTCATCTCCTGGCCGAAGCGCATCTCCAGCAGGACACGTTCACGCTCGTCCAGATCGTCCAGCATGGGGGCGAGTGCCCGGATGTCCTCGACCTTTTCCATCGCCGGGTCGCAGGCACCGATCGTGTCGGCGTAGGAGTGGCCGCCCTCGTCGCCCTCGTCCCCTGCGGGCAGGTCGAGGGAGCCCGCGGTGTAGCCGTTGGCGGCGACCATGCCCTCGATGACCTGCTCCTCGCCGATCTCCAGGTACGCCGCCAGTTCCGCCACGGTGGGCGGGGCGTCCAGGACGGTGGTGAGGTGGTCGCGGGCCTTGGCCAGTTCCACCCGCAACTCCTGCAGGCGCCGCGGCACATGGACGGCCCAGGAGGTGTCGCGGAAGAACCGCTTCATCTCACCGACGATGTAGGGGACGGCGAAGGTCGTGAACTCCACCTCACGGCTGAGGTCGAACCGGTCGATGGCCTTGATCAGGCCGATGGTGCCGACCTGAAGGATGTCCTCCTGCTCCTCGGAACCACGGCCGCGGAAGCGACGGGCGGCGAAGTGGACCAGGCACATGTTCATCTCGATCAGCGTGCTGCGCGCGTAGCTGTACTCCGCTGTGCCTTCTTCGAGGCTCTGCAGCCGGTCGAAGAACAGCTTCGACAACTCGCGGGCGTCCTTGGGGGCCACCTTGCCGGCGTTCTCGATCCAGGGCAGACCCGTCTCCTGAAGGGCTCGCGTGGCGGGGAGTCCACCGGAGCGTTCGATGATGCTCGTGGCCTGCTGCGTGGATTCCGTCACGTCATCACCTTTGAGTTGTCCGCCCCGTCCGTGGCCTTCTGCCCCCGAAAGCCGATCTCACGCCTGCCCGCGCGAACGGTCCTGCGAAGCGGACCGCCACAGCGGCCGCAACCACCCGAGGGCCGATCGACGTCCCCAGGGAAGTCTGCACCTGCGTGGAAGCGTGCGACCTGCCCCGCGCCGCCGGACCCGGCCGGCGCGGCATCGTGTCCGGAGGCGAGGCGGCGTATGGACATCGAGCTGGCTTACGACATGGCCGGGACCCGCTTGTGCGGCATCGGCGGCGCGGCGATCAGCTACGACCGGCTGGGGAGCCGGCCTCGGACGCTGGGTTCATGGCCGCTCGTGTACGAGCAGTTCGGCACGCGCCTGTCCGCCGTGGGTGCCGCTCGCATCACCTACAGCCGGTGGTCCGGCGTGCCTCACACCGTCGGCCAGTGGAACTGCGACCACACCGAGCTCACGAACCGCCTGCTGCGCGTCGGGCCGTACGAACTGAGACACGACCAACTCGGCAACCGCGTGCGCGGCATCGGGCCGCTCGAGATCTTCTACGACCGGCTGGGCGCGCGCCCCCATCGCGTACGTCTTCCGGGTGAGGGCGGCGTGCTACCCGACGACCTCCTCCTCACGCTCTTCCTCGTACTCCACTGGCAAAAGCAGCAGGGCTGACGGGACAGGCGACCCGGTTCCCCGCAAGGCAGACGGCGAAGCGGCGGCTGCTCCGGCCCGGCCCGCGGGCCCCCGGCGCCGCCGCACTCGGCGGCCGGGAGCGTGCCGATTCACAGCGGGCCACAGGCCCGAGGCTGCACGCCGGAAAGCGGCCGGCGGCATCCCGGCAGGCGGCAGCGGTCTCCTCTTGGGGCGGCTCGCCTGTCCTCCCGTCCCGCACGGCATGTTTGCCGCGTCCCGCAGCGGTCAGGCGAAGCCGGAGCACACGATGTCGAGGCCAGGGAAGGTGCACAGTATGTCCGCCAACGAGAAGGCCAAGGCGAAGACCGAGCAGGTTGTCGGCAAGGTCAAGAAGACCACCGGCGAGGCCGTCGGCAACGAGCGGCTGACCGCGGAGGGCCACATCGAACAGGCCAAGGGCGACGCCCGCGAGGCCAAGGAGAAGATCAAGGACATCGGCCGGCACTGATCCACCGGCACACGCAGCTGCAACGCGTTCGGGGCGGCCCCACGGTGGGGTCGCCCCGAACGCGTGCTCACAAGCAGGTCTTGGCCACACCGGCTCCCGGGCACGGCACCCGCACGTCCGCGACCGCCCGCCCCGTGGAGTGCGGCGCGTTCCTCCCCACCGGGACGCCTGGCCCGGGCGAGGACGCCGCCGGCGGCCGGCATCCGTGCCTCAGTGCGGCGGTCGGGCGGTGTGGTGCGGATGGTGGCGGGTACGCCGGGCCTCTTTCATCTCCGCCTCGTACAGATGGTCCCGGCCCTGAGCGAGTTCGCCGACCAGGCTCTGCTCCAGGGCGGCGAAGGGCCGGTAGTACGTGCGGTTGTAGGCCTCGACGATCTGGAAGGTCCAGTGCCCGGGGATGACATTGCGTCCCACGATCTCCCGCTCCACCGTGTCGGCCGGCTCGGCGTGGCCGGCCTCCCGCAGCAGTCGGACGGCGCGGTCGAGCTCGAGGTCGGCGGTCCCGGTCAGCTGGTGAAAGGCGTACAGGTGCCCGCGGGCCCGCTCGGTGGTCTCCAGCGCCTTCGACAAGGAACCCAGTGCCTGGACCGTCAGGTCGCTCACTCCGGGCGGACGCCGGTGCCCTGCGTCGGGTGGTTCCTGCCCTTCCTCCGGTTTTTCGCTCACCCATTCCGTATGCCACGCGACGCTCCGGCGGCCTCAGGTCTTCACCCCCCTGGGTGTGCGCTTCGGATCGCCGCGCGGGCCGTCGCCGAGCGTTCGCCCTCCCGGCCGCGTCACGTTCCGTACGCACGGCACTCCTCGTTGTCCCCACGGGACGCCCACTTCCCCGCTGGGCTTCGGCCGCCGTGGCGGCGGTCAGCATGTCAGGGCCGGCCCCTCCGGCCCTGGTCAGGGGGCCCCAGCGGTGCGGCACGTCCCCCTGCGCATGGACGCCGCGGCTCGGGGCAGGCGGGTCTCGTGCGGCAGGACAGCACCGCTGAGAATCTCGTCCGTCGCTGCGCCGAGTGGCTCGGGGCGATGGCGCGGAACGGACGGCCCGGGCTGTCGCCGGGCGCGACACAGAGACCAGGTGAACCACTCATGGCGATACCGCTGGGCAGCGAACCCGAGCGTCTGGTGACTCTGCCGGGCGTCTACGCACCTCAGCACGACACCCACATCCTGATCCGGGCGGTCAATCGCGAGGGTCCCCTTCCGGGAGTGGATGTCCTGGACATCGGCACGGGCAGCGGGGTGCTGGCCGTGCGCGCCGCCCGGTCGGGTGCGCGGGTGACCGCGATCGACATCTCGCGCCGGGCCGTGTGGTGCGCGAGGATCAACGCCCTGCTGGCTCGCCGGCGGATCACCGTCCGACGGGGTGATCTGGGCATCGCCGCCGGTGGCCGGTTCGACATGGTCCTCAGCAACCCGCCGTACGTCCCCTCCGAGAACGGAGCCACGGACAGCAGCGGCACGGCCAGGGCCTGGGACGGCGGTACCGACGGCCGGGCGGTCGTCGACCGTGTCTGTGCCGCCGCCCCTCACCTCTTGCGGCCGGGCGGCGTCCTGCTCATGGTCCACTCCGGTCTGTGCGGCGTCCAGGCCACCGTCGACCTGCTCCGGCACAGGGGCTTGTCCGCGCAGGTCACCGATCGTGAACTGATCCCCTTCGGCCCTGTTCTGCGCCGACGGCTTCCGTGGCTGCGCGAACAGGGCCTGGTCGAGGACGGCCAGGACAAGGAAGAGCTGGTGGTCATCCGTGCCGAGCACTCCTGAACGCCCCCGCCGCGTCGTCGTGCAGGACCACGGGCCGCTACTGGTGGAAGGTCCCGTGACGATCGTCGCCGAGGACGGCACGACGCGGACGTCCGACCGCTTCATGGTCGCGGTCTGCACCTGCCGCCGCAGCCGTTCGTACCCCTGGTGCGACACCAGCCACCGCGTCCACTCCCGGGCGCGCCGTACCGCCGGGAACCCCCCGGGGGCCGACGACGCAGCCCCTGCCGACGGAGAGACACCATGACGGCCTTCCGCGAACCGAGGAGCGCAGCCCCGGCCCTCCCCCAGGAGCGAGGAGAGGTCTCCTCCGCGGTCATCGCCTCCCTGCGCGGACACCGCCGTGCCCTGCCGCGGCGCGAGCGGATCGCGAGCGGCGAGCCGTACGGCGACGACCTGCAGCTCGCCCTGTACGTGCTCTACGAGCTGCACTACCAGGGCTTCGACGGCGTGGCCGAGGACCGCGAATGGGATCCCGCCCTGCTGGACGTACGGCGCGGCCTGGAGGAACGCTTTCTCTCCGAACTGCGTGCCCATGTCCCCGGCGCGGGCGATGCGGACGACGCACTGGCCGACATCCTCGTCGAACCCGCCGAATGCGACGGCGGCAACAGCGTCAGCCACTACCTGAGGGATCACGGGTCGCTGACGCATTTGCGGGAGTACGCGGCCCTCCGCTCCCTCTACCACCTCAAGGAGGCCGACCCGCACGCCTGGCTCATCCCCCGCCTGCACGGCCGCGCCAAGGCGGCGATGGTGGCCGTCGAGTTCGACGAATTCGGCGCGGGCCACGCCGAGGACATCCACGCCCGGCTGTTCGCCGATCTCATGGCGGACCTGCACCTGGACACCGCCTACGGCCGCTACGTCGACGCCGCTCCCTGCGAAGCACTCGCCACGGTCAACCTGATGTCCCTCTTCGGGCTGCACCGCGCGCTCCGGGGCGCGGCGGTCGGCCATTTCGCCACGCTGGAAGTGACCTCCTCGCCCGGCTCACGGCGCATCGCCCAGGCCATGCGGCGACTGGGCGCCGGACCCGCCGCGGAGAGGTTCTACGACGAGCACGTGGAAGCGGACGCCGTTCACGAACAAGTCGTCCGCCACGAGGTGATCGCGCCGCTGCTGGCCGCCGAACCGCAGCTGACAGCCGACGTCGCTTTCGGTATCGAGGCCACCGGCCTGCTGGAGGACCGCCTCGGCGATCTGATCCTGCGCGCCTGGCGCGGCGGTCGCACCGCACTGCGTACCGCACTGCCGGAGCCGGTGGGCGCGGTGATCCGACCGTGACCCACGCGGTGGGAGCCGACGGGATCTCCCGGCAGCGCGGACGGCCGAGCGACGATCCGCCGTCTGCGACGATGGGGCGTATGGACGTCCGGAGCAGGAACCACGTGTCGGTCACGGGGCGCCCCGGCGGGCCCGTGGTGATGCTGGCCCACGGGTTCGGGTGCGACCAGAACATGTGGCGCCTGGTGGTTCCGGCGCTGGAGCGGGACTTCACCGTCGTGCTCTTCGATCACGTGGGAGCGGGCAACTCGGACCTGTCGGCCTGGAGCCCGGAGCGGTACGCGAGCCTGGACGGGTATGCCGCCGACGTGCTGGAGCTGTGCCGGGAGCTCGAGCTCGGCCCCGTGGTCTTCGTGGGACATTCGGTGAGCGCGATGATGGGGGTGCTGGCCGCCCGCCGGGAGCCCGGGGCGTTCGCGGGGCTGGTGCTGCTCGCCCCCTCCCCCTGTTTCGTCGACGACGCGGACGCCGGCTACCGGGGCGGATTCAGCGCCGCGGACATCGAGGAGCTGCTGGAGTCGCTGGACGCGAACTACCTCGGGTGGTCGGGCGCCATGGCCCCGGTGATCATGGGCAACCCGGAACGGCCCGAACTGGGCGAGGAGTTGACCAACAGCTTCTGCCGCACCGACCCGGACATCGCACGGGTCTTCGCCCGGGTGACGTTCCTCTCCGACAACCGGGCGGATCTGGCCGGAGTGGCCGTGCCCACGCTGGTCGCGCAGTGTTCTCGCGATGCCATCGCCCCGCCGGAGGTGGGGGCGTTCGTCCATGCGCAGATCCCGGGAAGCCGGCTGGTCACGCTGAACGCGACGGGACACTGCCCCCAGCTCGCCGCCCCGGAGGAGACCGCCGCGGCGATCGCCGCATTCGCGGGAGCCGCCGGATGATGTGCGAGACCGACGACGACGAAGGCAAGGACCCTCGCGAGGAGGGGGTCCCGGCGGACGAGCAGGCCCAGTTCTCGGCGTTGCTGGAGGACAGTGCCGAGGACCTGTACGAGCACGCGCCCTGCGGCTACCTGTCGACCCTGCTGGACGGCAGGATCGCGAAGGTCAACACCACGCTGCTGGACTGGCTCGGTTACGAGCGCGGTGACCTGGTGGGCCGCAGACACTTCTCCGACCTGCTGACCGTCGGCGGCCGCCTCTACCACGAGACCCACTTCGCCCCGCTCCTGAGGATGCAGGGCGAGGTCAGTGGCATCGCTCTGGAATTCACGACCGCCGACGGCTCGCGTCTGCCGGTCCTGGTCACCTCCACGGTGAAGACCGGCAGCGACGGGCAGCCGCTGCTGATCCGGACCACCGTCTTCGACGCCCGCGACCGCCGCGCCTACGAGACGGAGCTGCTGCGCGCCCGCAAGGAAGCCGACCTGGAGCGCGACCGGCTGCAGCGTCTGGCCACTACGCTGCAGAAGACGCTGCTGCCACCGACGCTGGCGAACGTGCCGGGGCTGGACGTCTCCGCGTACTACCACATCGCCTCCGTGGACGAGGTCGGCGGCGACTTCTACGACCTGTTCCCCCTTGCCGCCGGGACCTGGGGGATGTTCCTGGGCGACGTCTGCGGCAAGGGCGCCGCGGCGGCGGCCGTCACCTCCCTGGCCCGCTACACCCTGCGCGCCGCCGCCGTCTACGACCCCGACCCCGCCGCCGTCCTCACCAACCTCAACACGGTCCTGAACCACGAGTACAACGGCACCGACCCCCGCTTCTGCACCGTCATCTTCGGCCTCCTGACACCGGACCACGACCTGGGTGGCTTCCGTGTCACCCTGGCCAGCGGGGGCCACCCTCCCGCTCTGCTGATGCGCGCGGACGGTACCGCCGACTACCTGCCCACTCCCGGCGGCCAGCTCATCGGTGTGCTGACGGACGCCCACATCGCCACCACCGCCGTCCGGCTGGCCCCCGGCGACACCCTGCTGCTGCACACCGACGGGCTGACCGAAGCCCACATCAACGCCACCGTCGGAGGCGAGGAACGCTACGGCGACGACGCCCTCCTCGACTTCGGCCGCGCCTTGGCCCCCACCACCGCATCGGCCACCACCGAGGCGATTCGCGACCTGCTGGACACCTTCGGCACCGGCGTGGACGACGACACCGCCGTCCTGGCCATCCATGTGCCCCGACACACCGGCGGAGAGCAGCTGTGAACGGAAATCTGATCGTCCAGGTCCGCGCCACCGCCGCAGGGGCGGTCATCGAACTCACCGGGGAACTGGACCACCACACCTCGCCCGAGGTGCGCGCGGCACTGCCCGGACTCGGGCTGCGCCGGGGCCAGCAACTCGTCCTCGACCTCGGAGGGCTCACCTTCTGCGACTCCAGCGGCGTCACCGCGCTGCTCGCGGCCCGGAACCACGCCCTGGCAGCCGATGCGGGCATCGCCCTTGCCGCCGTCCCCGGCCGCGTCAGCCGGATCTTCCACATCGTCGGCCTGGCACAGGTCTTCCCCACCCACCCCACCGCCCAGGCGGCCGAAGCCGCCTGGCAGTCCCCTGCGAGCTGATCGGCGGGCGTCGACCGGGCCGAGAACCGCGAGCGCCGAAGGGGGACCGGATGGCGGCACATCACCTGCGGCGCGGCGGTCGCCGGCGCGCACTGGCTGGTCGACGGCGCGTTCCCGTACGACGGGCTGGACGGGCCTTGGAGCCGCTGATCCGGAAGCGGTTCCAGCGGATGAGCCGGCTCCTGGCGCTGCTGTGCCCGATCGGTCCGCCCCCACCGGTGCGGTGCGTGGTCGCCTCGGGGACGTCCGCCCGCGACCCGGGCGTCCGGATCGGCGCGCAGGTCTCCGGCCGCCGACGGCGGGGTCGGGCGGGCGGGTCCGCCCGCACCTGGGGAGCAGGCGTGGGGGGGGGCCCCCCCCGGGGGCGGCCCCCCCCCGGGCCCCCCCCCGGGGGGCCGGGGGACCCCCCGGCGGCTGTGTACGCCCCCGG